>NZ_JBYMEN010000001.1:0-4542 GCF_057766525.1 Micromonospora sp. MGP-C2 | reverse complement strand
GAACGCGCGAAGCGCCTCCTGGACGTGGTCCGCACCGAGGCGGCCGCGGTCCTCGGGTTGGGTGGCGTCGCCGACATCGACACCGACCAACCGTTCAAGGAACTCGGCTTCGACTCATTGACCGCGGTGGAGTTGCGTAATCGGTTGGCCGCTGCGACGGGTTTGTCGTTGCCGTCGAGTGTTGTTTTTGATTATCCGTCGGCGGGTGTGTTGGCGGGGTTTTTGGGGTCGTTGTTGGGTGGGGATGAGGGTGTTGTTGCGGAGGTAGTAGCGGGTTCGGTGGTGGATGAGCCGGTGGCGATTGTGGGTATGGCGTGTCGTTTTCCGGGTGGTGTGGGTTCGCCGGATGAGTTGTGGGATTTTGTGGTTTCTGGTGGTGATGGGGTGGTGGAGTTTCCGTCGGATCGGGGTTGGGATCTGTCGGGGTTGGTCGGTGATGGGGAGTCGTTCGGGACGTCGTATGTGTCGTCGGGTGGGTTTTTGGAGGGTGTGGCGGGGTTCGACGCGTCGTTTTTCGGGGTGTCGCCGCGTGAGGCTTTGGCGATGGATCCGCAGCAGCGTTTGTTGTTGGAGGTGTCGTGGGAGGCGTTGGAGTCGGCGGGTGTGGATCCGTTGGGTTTGCGGGGTTCTCCGGTTGGTGTGTTCACGGGGACCAATGGTCAGGATTATTCGACGTTGTTGTTGGCGGTGCCGCGGGAGGCTGATGGTTTCCTGGGGACGGGTAATGCGGCGAGTGTGTTGTCGGGTCGTGTTTCTTATGTTCTTGGGGTGGAGGGTCCGGCGGTCACTGTTGATACGGCGTGTTCGTCGTCGTTGGTGGCGTTGCATTTGGCGGTGCAGGCGTTGCGGTCGGGGGAGTGTGGTTTGGCTCTGGCCGGTGGTGTGACGGTGATGTCGACGCCGGGGACGTTTATTGAGTTTTCGCGGCAGCGGGGGTTGGCCGGTGATGGGCGGTGTAAGGCGTTCGCGGCGGCGGCGGATGGCACGGCGTGGGGTGAGGGTGTTGGTGTTCTGGTGGTGGAGCGTTTGTCGGATGCGGTGCGTCTTGGGCATCCGGTGTTGGCGGTGGTGGCCGGTAGTGCGGTCAATCAGGATGGTGCGTCGAATGGTTTGACGGCGCCGAATGGTCCGTCGCAGCAGCGGGTGATTCGTTCGGCGTTGGGCAGCGCTGGCCTGGGTGTTGCTGATGTTGATGTGGTGGAGGCGCATGGCACGGGCACCAGGTTGGGTGATCCGATCGAGGCGCAGGCGTTGTTGGCCACGTATGGGCAGGACCGTGCTGGTGGTGAGCCGTTGTGGTTGGGGTCGGTGAAGTCGAACATCGGTCACACCCAGGCCGCCGCCGGTGTCGCGGGTGTCATCAAGATGGTCCAGGCCCTGAAGCACAATGTGTTGCCAGCGACGTTGCATGTGGACGAGCCGACTCCGCAGGTCGACTGGTCCACCGGTGAGGTGCGGTTGCTCACCGAGACCCGCCCCTGGCACCCACAGACCAACCGGCCACGCCGCGCGGGTGTGTCCTCATTCGGTTTCTCCGGCACCAACGCCCACCTGATTCTCGAAGAACCCCCGACCGTCGAGGCCGCGACCGACCAGCCGGACACTGCACCGCACCCGATGGTGCCGTGGCTGATCTCCGCTCGTAGTCACGACGCCCTGCGGGCACAGGCAACCCGACTCACCAACCACCTCGACAGACAGCCCGAAGCCGAGCCCGGCAGACGTCGGTCATTCGCTGGACGCTCGCGCCACCCTCGCGCACCGGGCTGTCGTCCTGGCTGAGGATCAGCAGGCCGCGTTGACTGCCCTCGCCGCCGGAACTGCGGCTCCCGGTCTGGTCACCGGCACCGCTCAGGCGGGCGCACCGCCTTCGTCTTCTCCGGTCAGGGGTCGCAGCGGCCCGGCATGGGCCTGGAACTGGCCGAGACCTTCCCGGTGTACGCGGACGCGTTCGACGCGGCCTGCGCCGAGCTCGACATCCACCTGGACCGGCCGATCCGCGACGTGATCGCCGACGACGCCAAGGCCCTGGACCAGACCGTCTACACGCAGGCGGCGCTGTTCGCGGTCGAGGTGGCGTTGTTCCGCCTCGTCGAGTCGTTCGGTGTCACTCCGCACTACCTGGTCGGGCACTCGATCGGTGAGATCGCCGCCGCGCATGTCGCCGGGGTGCTGTCCCTGGCCGACGCGGCGAAGCTGGTTGCCGCCCGGGGCCGCCTGATGCAGGCATTGCCGTCGGGTGGCGTGATGGTCGCGGTGCGGGCCACCGAGGCCGACGTGCTGCCACTGTTGACCGACGGCGTGTCCGTCGCAGCGATCAACGGCCCCCGCTCAGTGGTGCTGTCCGGTGTGGCCGACGAGGTCGCCGCGGTGGCGGCCAACTTCGAGAAGTCGAAGCGGCTGCGTGTCAGTCACGCGTTCCACTCGGTGCTGATGGAGCCGATGCTGACCGAGTTCGCTCAGGTTGCGGAGGCGTTGGCCTACGGGCAGCCCCGCGATTCCGGTGGTGTCGAACGTGACCGGACAGGTCGCGGAGGCGCAGGACGCCGGCTACTGGGTGCGGCACGTCCGGGAAGCCGTGCGGTTCGCCGAGGGCATTTCCACCCTGGAGATCTGCGGTGTCAGCACGTTCGTCGAGATCGGCCCCGACGGGGTCCTGTCGGCCATGGGCGCGGACTGCGTTTCCGACGCGGTGTTCGTACCCGTGCAACGCTCTGACCGCGACCAGCCGACCGACCTTGCTGACCGCCCTGGCCCAGGTCTTCGTGCGCGGCGTCGCGGTGGACTGGACTTCAGTGCCTGACCGGCGGACGCCTCATCGACCTGCCCACCTACGCCTTCCAGCACGAGCGTTACTGGCCGAGCGTCCCCGAGCCGGTGGCCGTCACCGACGCGCCCGGTGAGCGGCCGACGCCGACTTCTGGGCTGCCGTCGAGGACGGTGACCTGGACCGGCTCGGCATCACCGTGGACAGCGCCGGTGACCTGCTCCCGGCCCTGGTCGAGTGGCACCGCAAGCGCCAGGACGCCGAAGTCGTCGACGGCTGGCGCTACCGGGCCACCTGGCGGCCGGTCACCGGAGAGGCCGCCGACAGCCCTCGACGGCCGCTGGCTGATCGTCGGCGCCGATCGGACCGACGAGAGCCTCATCAGTTCCCTCGCGAGGACCCTGACCGAAGCCAGAGCCGAGGTGCTCCACGCGCACAACCGGGCCGCACCGAGCCTCGGCGACCTGCCGGCACCGATCGCCGGCATCGTCGCCTCGCCCGGACACCGGGACCGCCCGCCGAACTACTCGCCCTGGTGCAGGAACTGGTGCGGGCTGGCGTTGTCGCTCCGCTGTGGGTGGTGACCACCGGCGGTGCACCCGTGGGCCGCGCCGACACCGTCACCCCGGAAGCGTCAGCGGTCTGGGGAGTCGGTCGGGTGGTCGGCCTGGAATTGCCGCACCTGTGGGGTGGTCTGGTCGATGTCCCGGCCAGCTGGGACGCGCGGGTGGGTGCCCGACTGGTGCGGGTGCTGGCCGGTGGTTTCGGTGCCGAGGATCAGGTGGCGGTGCGGTCCTCCGGTGTGTACGTGCGGCGGTTGGTCCGTTCGGCCGCCGCAGTCGGTGACCAGCCGGGGTGGTCGCCGTCGGGGACGGTCCTGGTGACCGGTGGCACGGGCTCGCTGGGTGGTCGGGTCGCGGTCTGGGCCGCTGAGCAGGGCGCCGAGCACCTCGTGCTGGTGTCGCGGCGAGGTCCGCAGGCCGAGGGCGCGGCGGACGTCGTCGCTGCGGTCGAGGCGGCCGGAGCACGTGCCACGGTCGCCGCCTGTGACATGGCCGATCGGGACGCGGTCGCCGCGCTGTTGCAGAACCTGGACACACCGGTGCGGGCCGTGGTGCACGCCGCCGGCGTCGAACGGTCCGCGCTGCTCACCGACACCACCCCCGACCTGTGGGACGAGGTGGTCAGTGGGAAGGTCGCGGGTGCGGTTCATCTGGATGAGTTGTTGGGTGATGACCTGGACGCGTTCGTGGTGTTCTCGTCGATCTCCGGTATTTGGGGTTCGGGTGGTCAGGGTGCCTATGCGGCGGCGAATGCGTTTTTGGATGGGTTGATCGCGGCGCGTCGGGCTCGTGGTGTGGTGGGTACGGCGTTGTCGTGGGGTCCGTGGGCTGGTGGCGGGATGGTCGCGGCTGCTGGCGATGACGTGCAGTTGCGTCGTCGGGGGTTGCCGCCGATGCCGGCGGAGTTGGCGATGGCCGCGTTCGCGCAGGTGGTGGGGTCGGGGGAGCGGGCGGTCACGATCGCCGACGTGGACTGGGAGCGGTTTGGTGCGTCGTTCACCTCGGCCAGGTCGCGTCCGCTGCTCGACGAGGTGTACTCCCCGGTCGAGGAGGTGACCGCAGCGCAGAGCACCTTCCTCGACGGCCTGAGTGCCACCGAACGCGCGAAGCGCCTCCTGGACGTCGTGCGCACCGAGGCGGCCGCGGTCCTCGGGCTGGGTGGCGTCGCCGACATCGGCACCGACCGACCCTTCCGCGAACTCGGCTTCGACT